>NZ_OX458334.1 GCF_949769195.1 Methylocaldum szegediense | reverse complement strand
ACAAAAAAGAACAACTGGCCGAAAACGTGGATCCGCGGGACAGTCAAACCGCCGCGCTGGCGCTTCGCCAGCGTAGACGCCCGTCCTCTCCTTCGAAGTCTTTCATTCAATTGCCGCTGTGGCCCGAACCCAATCGCGGCGTTCCCAACGCGATTGTCCGATCGGCCTTGTTCGGCGTAGTTCGCCGCGGGCGGCGCCGGTATGCCGAAAAGGAGCTGATCGCCAGCTGGCCCGGCGTCACGATCCGCTACACCGGGATGAAGCTGGACCAGTCCGATCTCGATGTATGGCTGTTCGCCGTTCATCTTGCCCGACACCACACCCTCGGCTCGCAGGTCCGCTTCAGCGCGTACGGTTTTTTGAACGGCATCGGACGATCGAAAGGCAAGCAAAACCGCGAATGGCTGAAAGCGGTGCTCACGCGACTGACCGCCTGCGCCGTCGAGATTGGCGTCGGGAACCGCAGCTACACGGGTTCCCTGGTGCACGAGTTCTTTCACGACGGCGACACTAATGAGTACGTGCTGACCGTGAATCCCCGCCTCGCCATGTTGTTCGACGACGGCTATTCGCTGCTGGCGTGGCAGACCCGAAGCGCACTGCGCTCGGATTTGGCGAAGTGGATCCACTGTTTCGTCCGGTCGCATCCGCCCGGAGTCAGTCACCGTGTCGGCATTGACGGGCTGCTCCATCTCTGCGGCTCCGAGAGCAAGAGCGTTCGGGAGTTTCGGCAGCGCCTGCGAGAAGCGATGGGGGAACTGGAGGCCCTCGGCGAAGTGAGGAATTGGCGCGCGAAGGACATTGTTCTCGAGTTCGAGAGGGCCGAAACGGAAGCCGATCAAGGCTTCCCGGCGGCGGTGCCCGCGGACGGGGAACAAATTGTGAACCTGGTCACAAAATGAAAGAAAGTGACAGAAACCTTACTTTTTTAATGGGGATAAAAATGATAATAACCGCGCCTGTAAATTTTTATGCTGCTACCATCGAGCGTGGCTTAACGGTTTAGGGAAATGGAAAGGCCGGAGAGTGCGGCAACACTCGCCGGCCCGGAATCATTCTCTTGGGTAGCATAGGGATGAGAACGATCGACCGCATTATAGCGCTATGATCGGCGTGGGCAATCGTTGCGGCCACAATCCGGCGAAACCGCGCTGGTTCGATCCGCCTCAGAAACACGCCGACAGGCCTCACGTGTTGCGGAAGCTCATCGAGCGCATCCGCGACTATTATTCGTCCCCCCAAAAAACTCTCCCCGGTCTCAACGCGGTCAACGAGTCCGATCGCCAGCAGCGCAGCGAACGCCGCGAGGCGTGCATTTGCCTTCTCGGCTGCCTATTGCACTACACAGACCTCGTGACGCTCCGCGTCGGCATTCCTCAGTCCGACGGATCGTTTCAGGGCCTGACCATGGAATTCCTGGCCAAAACCTCCGGCCTCGGACTCCGGCGGGCGGAGCGGGCCATCCACGATTTGGCGGCCGCCGGTATCGTCTCGATCCATCCGATCGCGAAGCGCCTGGACGATTGCGCTTACAAGGGGTTCGCGGCGATCCGCGCCGTGTCCCGCTCGCTGTTCGACGCCTTCGGTCTTGGGAAATGGCTCCGGCACGAGCGGGAGAAGGCCGTCAAGCGCCGGGAGAAGAAAGCGCGGAAGGCCAACCCTCACATCGAAATGACCATGGCCGGAAAGCGCGGTCCGGAGCGCAAGGCCGGGCCGCAAGACGGTGCCGCGGCCATCGAGACCCGGACCGGCGGGCCAACGGCCGTGGGCGCGATCCTCGCCAGCATCAAGGCCAGCCTGAAAAGCACCGGCCCGCCGTCCTAACTCCTTTCCCTCCCCTATCCTCCTTTATTTCCAGCCTCCGCCACCCAGCCAGAGAAAGACCCTTTCACGCGTCGCTCCCGGAACGGGCTAAAACCGCCCCTCGAAGCCCTGTTGATATAACCCACAAGGCCGGTGATTCGCCCGCGAACGGCCGATCCAGGCTCCGGAATCGGCTCAGCCTGGGTAGGAGGGAATTAACTGTCGGGCGGCCTTCTACGGCGTTTCATGGCCGGAAAATATGTGTCGGGAATCTTTCCGAGGCAATGCCGTTAAGTGACGGAGAGCAAAGCGGTTAAGTGGCTGTGCTTATTCAGAACCATTTATCAGTACAAAACACAAAAAGGAAGCTTCGCAGTGTATTTCCCACGGGGGCCTCATTGCCGGCCCCCATCCAGCCCCCGCTAGAAATTACAAGGAAGCCGGCATCCCTGCCGGCAGTAATTAGACAACGGCCATCGCGCTTCGCTGTATGGCCTAACCGATCAACAGGGAAGGGGCTACTGTGGATGGCATCGTGGGATCACGATAACAAAAACCATCACAACGGTTGGTTGGAGATGAAGGATCAGAAAAACCGACCGTCGCGGTTCACCTGGCAGTCCGCGCCAAACTCTTCACCCATGGGTTCGCTTTTTATTGCGGGGCCTATGATCTTGCGATTATCGTTCCAAATTCGTAGTCCTCGTTCTCCTTATACAGGAGAACGCGGCTTGGAAGAGCCGTCGCCTGCCAACCAGTGGGTAGCTGGTATGTCAGGTTTTCAAGGAAACGACGCGTAGTGTAGGGGGCTGCGGGAAGATTTACTTGCGTGGTAACTAAATCGGGGTGTGGTTTTCGGCTACGGTCGTCTTTAGTCTCGAAACGAAAGGTATAGGGTAGAGTTTTCTTAAGCGCGGCTAGAGCATCAGCGGCGCTGATGGGCGATGAAAGGCATAAATCAATCTCCCGATTGATATCAACGGGATACTGTTCGTCGAAGCCATTGGGTTTAACCTTGGAATGGTCACGGCGTCGACCTGGATCGTTCGATCCAAACCCGCTATTGTTCCAAGGGACCGGAGAAATAGCGCTGTAATGCTTGATAAGTTGAAATTCAAGGTCCATGGCAGTGAAGACGAACACTCGCACGGCTTTGAAGCTGACTTCGTTAGGATCGAGGTTGCAACGGTGCTGAATGGTACGGGCGTGGCGTTCAAGTCGCTTGCGTAGCCCAGCTTCGGCGTCCGTTTTGCCGATATATACCAACGAACCGCGAAGATGGAGTTGATACACCCCCTGCGCATCAGGGATGTCAATTAGGTTCTTTGGCAATAGCGCGGCGGAACTCATGCTGTCAAAGAGATGCGTGAGATTAGCAAGAAGCGCTCCGGGAAGGTCGAATTCAAATTCAAGATAGCCTGGCATTATGGTTTGTTCTTGGCTGGCGTGGCGGTAAGATCAAGGTGTGTTTTGACGCTACTAGCGACGATGTAAGCCAAGTCAACGGGAACAGCGTTTCCAAGCTGGCGCATGGTTTCAGTCCACGATCCATGGAATAGGAATTCATCTGGGAATGTTTGTAGGCGGGCGCTCTCGCGCACCGTGAAATAACGAACGGATCCATCCGGGCGCAAAAGCATGTTTTCGCCACCAGGAACGCCATGATCTCCGGCTTTTAATGTCTTTGCGGGTTCGTCCAAGGGGCTGCCAGTGTGGCCGGGGTAGCTGCGGGCTCCGGGTTGGAAGCGGTGATTATGGAAGGCCGCGGCCGCATCAGGGTTTTTCTCCGGGTCTGGCAGGTCGGAAATAGCATCGCGCACCGTGCGCCACGGCGCGAGTCGTGGCGGTTCCTTCAACGCGAAGGCGCGAGCCTTGCCCTTACCGCCTTCCGGTCGGTGGCGTTTGGCTACCTTGTGCCGCTCCCAATACTCACCCGTCCGCCATTGCGACCACAGAAGGGCGTCTTGATCGTGCGTTTTGTCTGGAAAATTCCATTTAATGCCGAGATCGGCGCGGAAGCCAACCAGGAAGACACGCTCGCGGCGCTGCGGAATGCCGTAATCCGCGGCGTTCAGGGTCCGCATGACGATGTGGTAATGCAAGCCGTTATGTTTTCCGCGGGTATGATGCCGCTCAAGGCGAGCAAGGTGATCTTCCCAAGCCTCGGCTCGTCGCTCGACAAGTTCAGGGTATGTGAGACGCAAGCGGATATATTCAAGGTAATTAGCGAAACTAGCGCGGGTCAGTCCTTTGACGTTCTCGAATATGAAGGACTTTGGCTTCAATTCACGCACCGCGCGGATGGCTTGCGGGAACATATCCCGATCATCTAGGGGACCGCGGTGCTTGCCGCCAAGCGAGAAAGGCTGACAGGGTGGACCGCCCGATACAAGGTCAACGTCGCCGCGGACGCTACGGAAATCGAAGTCCCGCACATCGCCGTGGAAGAGAGGCCAGTGCACGATGGGGTCTAGTTTACGTGCCTGATTCTCGCGGATGGTATCGCAACAATAATCATCCCATTCGATGACCGCCTCGGGATTGAATCCAGCGCGACTCACGCCGATTCCCAAGCCGCCAGCCCCGGCGAACAACTCAATCGCCCGCATATTCTATTCGTCCTCCTCTAGGAAATTTTTTATTTTGATCACTAGATATTGTGTTTTTTTTGTTTCGCACTCCCAAATTACAAGAAACCGCCAGCCAAGGGCTAGCAGGGCGGCCTGATTTGCCTCGTCGCGACGGCGATTCCCTTCCAGCTTTGGCCACCAAAAGTCCAGACGGGATTTCGGTAGGCGGGCGAGCTTACATTCCGGATCCGGGTGCCGGTGCCAGAAGCACCCATGCACGAAAATCGCCTTGCGAAGCCGAGGAAAGACAAGATCGGGGCAACCCGGCAAGTCACGCCGATGTAGGCGGTAACGGTAGCCCATGCCATGCACAAGGCGACGTACTTTCATTTCCGGTTTGGTGTCCTTGCCGCGGACGCGTCCCATGCGTTCGCTACGCTCCGCAGGAGTGAGGGTATCGACCATCTCGACGCTACGGCTTTTTAAACGAGATGGCTGCTGGCTGAAAAGTCAGTGTTCCTTGTCCCGTGGCGGATTCGGATCGCGCCCGGGGGGGATGGTGTCCTTGCTTCTAATTTTGCCGTCCAAGCCTTTCGTGGTCAGCTCGCCGCCGCCCTGGTTTCGCAGCATGCGGCGCGCCGCATCGATGGCTTCCTTCTGGGTGTCGTGCTTGCTTGATGCTCGATCGGCGTCATTCCGCTTGTTGATCCATTTGTCACCGCTGCGATAGACAGTGCGGTCTCTGCCTTTGCTCATGTTTCAGACTCTTGGTTATTTCACAACTTGGAGATGTGCGTTTTTACTCCGCCTGGGAGATACAGTCCGACCCGTATTGCTGAGCGCGTTCAGCATCAACCCAAACGTCAACTGCTCGATTTCGGTCGGGCTAATTGATAATTCGCGCGCAACGTCATCCTTGGTGACACCCTCTTCTCGAAGGGCGGCAAACACCTTGGGGAGCAATTGAGACGTTTCATGCGGCGCGCCCTCGGGTTCGAGGGTGCGGTATCCAGCCTCGGCAATCTGCATGCACAGCGTCCGATAGATCCAGTCCGTCGTGAGTCCCAGCGCGTGCATCCTGTAGTTGAGGGCCGCGACCGAAACGGTCCAATATTTCTTGGCTGAAATCAGATTCGGTAGCGTTGGCAAGCGCGGCGCGTTTGCGAGGACGCTCCTGCGCGGCATCAAGAATGCCGACGCGAAGGCGTTTGCTTCACGTTCAATCCCTTGTCCGCGCGGATCGCCATGCTTGTGCATTATGAGATGGCCTAGTTCGTGGGCGGCGTCGAATCGGCAGTGTTCGGCGGACTTGAGGGTGTTTAGGAACATGAACGGCTTGCCGCCGTACCACATGGAAAAGGCGTCGACTTCCTTGGCGTCGATCGCGAGAGAAAAGACGCGGACGCCCTTCGATTCTAGAAGGGCGATCATGTTCTTTATCGGCAGTTCTCCAAGTCCCCAATGGCGGCGCAATGCCTCTGCCGCCGCTTCCGGTCCTTCGGCTCCCGCGGCCTCGCCCGGTTCGCGTCCTAGATCGAGAAGATCGGGTTCTGGCAACACGAACCGTTCCTCGATCCACTTGTTCAACAGAAGCGCGATGCTTCCCGCGCCGAGAGCCATGTCTCGCCGCCCAGCCGTCATTTTCGTGAGCGCGCGGAAACTCGCGACATCGGGAGTCAACTCGTCGATGTCGTCGCCCATGAAAAAAGCCGGCGGGAATCCAAGCGCGAGGGCAATCCGGTCAAGCGTATCCCGTTCCGGCTCCTGGGCGCCTTTCTCGTAAGCGGAAACGGATTTCTCACATATCCCGACCCGTTGTGCCAATTCCTTCTTTTTCATGCCACGCCGTTTGCGGGCGAGAGCGAAGCGCGTTGGGTTGAACATAGCCTCTCGTCACGCACGCCGCCTGATTTCGATATTGATGTCCGGTAGTTTTGGAGGCCGTACATCGACGGGGCGCGCATCGAGCGGGATCGAGCGCAATATGATTCGCTCCTTCCAGCCGCGGATTTTTCCGTGGGCGTCTATATACGACGGTAAGGACAACTCGCTCCGAATCTCGTCCTGCGCGAAGTGATAGAGGAGAATCCAGGTTGTGAAGGGTGCTTTCTCGGTGGATGGTAGCGGCATTAGGTCTTGAAAGAGATCGATTTGGTTGTTGAGATTGATAGCCTCGATCGTATTGCTGCCCTTCGGACACTTGTTCGATGGGGTTGCATCAGCCAAACCTGTCCCCTCGTCGCCGGTTGCCGCGGTGATCGCGAGTTCGCGTTCCGCATGGACCGTCAGTTCGTAGTTGCCTTTGTCGAATTTTTCCCACCCGTGGGGACGTAGTTGATCCCGGAGCGAGGCAACCGTTTCGGCCCAGGCCGCGTAGCCATGGAAGATTCGAGGGTGATTCTGGGTCAGTCTCGCGCGGGCCAGATACCCTTGCGTGACCGCGTTGCACAACGCGGTTTCATTGAGGCCTAAAGCTTCCAGGCGGTCGTGGACATCCCTAGTTTCAACAAAGACGCTGACGCTCACGCTCGAACTCCCGTAACGGTTAAATTTCCGTTTTTTTTACCACATTTGAGGTTGAAAAAACAGAATTTTATTCTTCCGCCAGGAGATAGTCGTTCCGATTTTCCGCTGTGGCTTCCTTTGAATTCAGTACGATCGAGTCGGTGGTTTTCCACAATTTTTGTGGAAAACTTTGTGGCTAGACCGTAAATAATCCCTATTTCCCTGGTTTTCCGCCTGGTGTAAAGAAAGTGACCAAGTTGTTACAGCCGTCCGATTCAGATGCCGACCGAGATTTGCCCCGAACCCTCAACGAAGCGGTAGACCGGTTGGCGTTCATGCTGAGCCAAGCGGAGAAAGAAGAAATCGCGGCTCTGATCGAAGGCGACTTGATTGATTTGCATTTCGGCCTTGGTATGCGGATCCGAAACGAGTTCGGGCTATGGCATGACAATCGCGACCTGTTGATGGACTGCCAACGGATCAAATATGGAGATGCCGCGGATAGTTGCTTGTCCATGGATCCGGACGATGCGTCCGGGCTCATTATCCGGGTACTATGGGCAAGGTTGCGGCACTGAGACATACCATATCGAATGGTATGGTATGAAATCAGAAATGATCGGCGCGGTAGTTTCCTGAATCCCCGATATTGCGAATTTAGGTATCATGCGAAATGATATGATATGAAATCATTCAATACCGTATGAGGGTATCATGATCATACTAATCGGCGGCGAGAAAGGGGGCACCGGCAAGACTACGCTGGCTACCAACCTAGCCGCGAAGCGCGCATTGGCGGGCCGTGATGTGCTGCTGATCGACACCGACCAGCAGGGCAGCGCGAATTATTGGGCGCAGAGCCGGGACGAGTCCGAAGCGAAGCCGCGGCGGGTGGCCTGCGTGCAGAAGTTCGGAAAAGGCCTCCAGTCGGAGGTTCAGGACCTGGCCAAGCGATACCAGGACATCATCATCGATGCCGGCGGTCGCGATTCGGTGGAGCTGCGAGCCGGCCTGGTGGTGGCCGACAAGGCTTATATCCCGATCCAGCCGAGCCAGTTCGATATCTGGACCCTCGACCGCATGGACGAGCTGGTGAGCAGCGCCCAGGGGTTCAACCCGAATCTTCGGGCATGGGTGGTGATCAGCCGAGTTTCGACCAACCCTTCGGTTCACGAGTCCCAGGATGCCCAGGACATCCTGGCTGAGTTCTCGCACCTGATCTTGTCAGGTGTAGTGATTCGGGACCGGATCGCGTATCGAAAGGCAGCCCGCGACGGTCTTTGTGTCGACGAGCTCAAGCCAAAGGACCCGAAGGCCTCGGAGGAAATCGAAGCACTGTATCAGGAGGTGTTCAGTGAGTAAGTTCACCCGCAAGCCGAAGGCGCACACGATGCCGGGAGTTGAGGACTTCATCGCCGGCGCCGAGCGGCGCAGCGAAATATCGGATGATATGAAATCATCTCATACCATATCGTATGAATCCGCCGCGCTGCCATGGAACCAGCCCGGTATCCGCGACGACGTGCTCAAGGTCTACAACCTGCGCCTTCCGGAGCCCTATCTTCTCAAGCTGAGGTACATCGCCGAGCACACGCCGGACAGCATGCAGAAGTTTTGCCTCGACGCGCTGTTGCCGGCGATCGACGCGAAAATCGAGCAGATTCTGAAAGGGAAAGACTGAATTGTGCGCCTGGGCGCTGTCATGGCGGCTGTTCTAAGTTTCGCCATTGAAGGCTGTGCAACCGATGCGGGCCGGGTTTGCCGGCCTGGAGAACTGGCAGCGACTATCGAAACCCTCTACTTTGGCACGGGAAGGAAAGGAGCCGATCCGGTGGCCAGCGAAGAATGGCGGGAATTCATGAGTCAAGTCGTCACGCCGCGGTTCCCGCAAGGGCTGACCTGGTGGAAAGCCCAAGGCCAATGGCGGAACGATGCCGGCGTCATTGAGCGGGAGAGAGCCTATGTCCTGCAAGTCGTCCATCCGGATGCCGAGTCGGTCGAACCCGCAATCCGCGATGTTGCGAAGCGATATCGGGAAAAGTTCGATCAGGAATCGGTCTTGCGGGTCAGTTCACCGACCTGTTTGTCATTTCTTAAGTCCACGCTCGGTAGCCATGAGTAACGACATCGCCGCCGAGGAACCGCTCCGCCTCCGTTGGGAGAAGGAGACCCGCTACTACGAGATCCACCTGCAACAAGACCTGTGGGGCAGTTGGGTGTTGACCCGGATATGGGGGCGTCGTGGGTCGCCCATGGGGCAGGTGAGGCGCGCCCCATTTGAATGTTACGCGGAGGCCATGAAGCAATTAACCGCCGTGCAGAGCCAGCGGAAAAGGCGGGGGTATGAACCAGTAATGATTTGAAATCATTTCATATCATACCATTTCATATTATTTGAACCATCATGCCATACCGCATCAAGTATCCACTCGCCCGCCTATCCCAGGCCAAGCAAGAACTGCTGGTCATCGACTTTCCGCGCGAACAGGTTGTGACCGGCAATATCGCTCCCATGCTCGAAGTGCTTGCGCCGCTAGCAGAGTCTCGGGAAAACGCCGAACAGTTCGAGGGGCGACTGACGTTCTTCTTTTCCGGGTGGGACGAGGACCCGCGCGAGACGGCGGAGATTCCCGAAATCCGGCAGTGGTTCTCCGATCTTACGGCCGACTTCCCGTATTGGCTTCACTTTATCGAGAAAGAGGGCGATACCTTCTTTCACGTGCTCCGCTTGCTGTGCAAGGGGCACGTTGAGCGGATCGAGGGCGGTATGGTCGGGTGGCGCTTCGATGATATGGGGCAGCTTTCGGCGACGGTGGAGACGCTGTTCGGCTACATGAACCTGTTGCACGACCAGCTTGGGCTATCCAAAGAGATGAACCGGCGGATTTCGCAGGAAGTGGCACAGTTGATCGAAGGGGCACTGGAGTAGATAGCATACTCGCCCATACTAATGGGCATAAAAAAGCTGCCACATGGCAGCCTTTTTAAAATTGGTGGGGGTGTCAATTTTCCAATCAAGTCAAAAAGAAAAACGAAACCAGTATCTCAAGCAGCTAGGCCTAAACCCCATTGACACGGCGTTCGCTACTACACTGTATTTCACATGAGCACCTTAATAGCTAGTTTCAAAGGCATCTTAATAAGACTCTTAATTCTTGAATCAAGTGGTAAGGAATCTAAGATGCTGCTTGAGAAACTGGTTAGCGCTTCAGAATTGACCTGATTATCTAGGAAATATTTAAGTATTTGAATAATATAAAAACTTTACTATTTTGTCAACACACAAAATCGGTCTTTGGCAAATGGAACTGTCTAGCGGAGACAAATAAATTTAAATTCACTGTATCGGGGGGCTCTAGAGTCGCCCGGCGGAGACGGTAATATCATCCCCGGATGACACGATCGTCTTCCCATCCCTAGACTTTTGAGTCTCCCAAAATACACATACGCGATACAAACGAACATCGTAGACGAACCGCGATAAACGCATAGAACAAAGTTGTCCCCCAGACCGCTGCGTCTCCCCTGAAACGTTGAAACTGGCCTGTTTCGCCGCAATAATCATAACCAGACATTTTGGGGAGAGATCATGACCGCGCCATCCAAAGAAAAGCATGCACTAACCACCCTTCGCACCAATGAAAAGAAATGGTCGAAACCGTTGATGGATGCTGGATGGGTGGCTTTCCCCAGTATTCTGCTGGAGAAGCAAAAAGCCCTTGGTTTAGACGCTATAGACATGAACATCATCATGCATTTGGCAAGTTATTGGTGGACGGCTGAGAACAAGCCGCATCCAAAGAAAAGCACCATTGCAGAGGCCATAGGCGTAACACCAAGAACAGTGCAAAGGCGGATTGCCGCACTAGAAAAAGCTGGTCTTATCCGACGCGAGGAACGTCGAGTCACTAAGGAGGGGAGCTTACCTAACCTTTACCACTTCGATGGATTAATAAAGGAGGCGACGCCTTTCGCCATGGAAAAAATCGAGATTCGTCAACAGCGTAAAGAAGAAGATGAGCGCAGGATAAAAAGGAAAGGGCGTCCCGAACTCAAACTGGTCAAAACCTCAACCCCAGATGAATTGGAATAGTCGAAGGGTTATAGCAGCGTAGCTCAACCGGATAGAGCATCCTGCTTTCTACATATTATGGAGACCTCGGAAGCTTCATGATATGGGCAGGAAGGGTGCGGGTTCAAGTCCTGCCGTTGCTCCCATTATTACGAAAGTCCCCTCTCCGGAGGGGCTTTTTCATGTGAAAAGATACATTTCTGGTCATGAACCATCACAACCATCTAAACCGATTCGCCTTCCACTCCGCCGCATCGATTAGCCCTTCCTTGTAATACTCCGCCCAGTCGAAGAAAAACGGGCTGTACTCGCCGCCCCAATGCCGCGTAAGCATGGCCACGCCGAAACAGACTAGGACGAAGCCGCCGGCAAACCAATACTCGCCCATCTGTCCGGTGCGGAATCGCCCACCAAATAAGTGGAACCGCCGATCCGACCACCAGCCGAGCGGCACACCTTGCACCGTAAGTGCATCGCAGAGGACGTGCGAGAGTCCGCCGGCGGCAAAGGCGGTAAGCGCGTAGTGCCAGTCCCAGACCAAAAGACCGAAGGCCAGCCCGAACGCCCAGGACGAAACGTAGTGAGTGACCGTCCGGTGTTTCACGCGCCGGCCGAGCAGCTGCAAGCCCCACTCCATCCAGTCGGGGGCGGTGGAGCCGAGCACCGCGACCGGGACCAGCTCGGGGCGCCAAACGGCGGCGGCGGAACCCGCGATGGCGACGTGATTGACCCATTTCATGGCGGAACTGTCCTTAAGTACGTGTCCTTAACGCTGGTCCGCCCGAAGCCGGCATGTTCGAATCCCCGGATCGGCCGATCGGCAGGCCATCGGTGCCATTCCTCGCCGTCGCGGATCACTTCGGTGGCCTGGAGCAGATCCTCGAGGAGATCGCCGTCCACGCCGCAGTCGAGCAGCGCCGCCTGGACGCTCGGATAGCGGCCGTCGAGATCGTAATCGGCCATCGCCGCGCCGAAGCCGCGCATCCATTCGAGGAGATCGAGCGGATCGTCGAGCGCCGGCAGGGAACTCCCATTTCTCGAACCGCCGCCGGTAAAGAACGCCCATCCCCGACCGAAAAGCTTATCTTCATTCATCGCTGTTCCTCCGCAGTTCATCTTGAAGCGCGTCCAGAAGATTGTTGACGGACTCGCCGGCGAACAGCACGGCGTCGCAGCGTCCGCGCAGGACGGCCGCCAAAACCTCGGCATCGTTCGCCGCGTCCACCGGATCGCGTTCGAGCGCCGACACCAGCGCCAGCTTGAGCCATTCGGAGGCCGCGGGATCGTTCAGGATCGCTTCACAGGATGGTGTCATGTTTCATGTCCTCATGCCTTCTACCGGATGACTTCTTTCAAGTAGCTGTTGACCTCATTTGCCACTTCGTCGCGGCATTGGCCGACCAGCGCCAGGCGCGCGCCCTCGATCTGCGCGTTAGCGTCGTCAAGCTTCGACTGAGCTTGAGCGACTTTTTCCAGATAGCCGACTTGCTCGGTGGCCTCGGCCAGGCCGAGAGCGACCCGCTTTTGCGATCGGGCTTCGAGCGAAGAGTACAGGCCGAGCTCGCGCTGCGCGCGCCTGCGGTCGGCCAGGCCGGAGAGCAGCGCCTTGATGTTTTTCGCTACCTGCTCGCGCCGCTGGTACTCGGTCTGCCGTTCCCGGTTGATCTCGGTTGCCGAGTACAGGGGCATCTTGGCCACGATCCCGACGTAGTGCCGGGCGAGTCCGCTCGTGTCGAATGTGCTGATGCCGCTGTCGTCGACCCAGCGGGAGCCGGCGACGGCATCTACCTCCAGCCCCCAGGCGACCCGCTCGGGGAAGCAGTTCACGACCATGCGGAAAATCGCGTCTCCATCCACTTCCGGGGCCGGGGACATCGGCGGAATCGGGGCCCTGAAATCGCGGTTCGAGCCGTCGAATGTGGGGATTTGGTACGGCGGGATCGCCGGCGCCTCGGCGGCTTGCGTAGTACTGACCGCGACGGAAATCACGACGACGAATATCAGAACCGCCATCGCCAAGAGCAGGTTGAGCGCCGCCAAGGGCAGCCATTGCCAGAAATCGGGATCAGGTCTGTTTCGCGGCACGGCGTCCGCTCCCTAGGAATTTGAGCCCCGCCAAGGCCATGCCGAGTTCCCACGAGCCGGCGGCGAAGGCCAGGGTGATGAGGATCCACATGAGTATCGGGGTCGCGTCGTAGGCGACTTCGGTATCGAGCCTGAATATCTGCGGTTCGGCGGCCATGACGTCCTTGCGCAGGCCCGGCGCGATCCGGCCCTCGTCGGCCGCGGCCATGACCCAGACCTTGGCGGCCCGGACGCATTCCTGCGCGACTTTGAGCTTCCGGCCGCTGAGCCCGTGGGCGTCGTCGACGAACAGCACGGCTCCGGTTTCCTGGAGGTAAAGCGGCAGGGCGTCCACCCGTTCCCAGGCCTTGAGCTTGGACCAATGGCGGTCGTCGTCGCAGTTCTCGCGCCCCGCCCACCAGAGTTCGAGGTGCTTGACGTCGGTCCAAGCCGAGAGAGGGCGTGTCGCGGCGAGGTGAAGCGGCTCGGCGCCGATGCCGGGCCACACGCGCCCGGCGTTCGCCCGGAGGCGCTCCAGCCAGTAGGTCTTGCCGGAGGCGTGCGCGCCGGTGACGAGCACGGGGCGCTTGGTTGAAATTCCCCGGTCCTCGATGACCTGTCCAAACTTCCGGGTCTTGCGGATGACCCGCGCTTCCGCCCATGGCCGCCCGTCGGCCCGTTTCCGATTGCGGTTTTTGATCCTTAAAAACAGCATTCCCGTCTCCTGAAAACATCCGAAAAAACGTCACGTTTATACAGCGAATTTATTCAAAGCTATGGGGGAGACAAGGGGTAAGCCACCCAAGAGCATGTTATCCTAAAAAAACGGACGTTTAATCAGGATAAATTTTAGTCCGGAATCCTTCCAAATCCACTGTGACCACCTACGCTTACATACGGGTATCCACCGACCGGCAGGACCTGGACAACCAGCGCCACGGCGTCATTGAGTACGCCAAGCAGCATGGCCTAGAACCCCTGACCTTTTTCGACGACACGGTTACCGGCAAGAAAAACTGGCGGGAGCGGGACATCGGCAAGCTGCTCGATCAGGCTAGGAAAGGCGACATTCTATTGGTGGCGGAAATCTCACGATTAGCCCGCTCGACGCTTCAGGTTTTGGAGATCCTCCAGCACGCCGCCGAGAAGGAAATCGCCGTGCACGTGGTCAAGAACCGGATGGTGATGGACGGGAGCCTACACGCCAGGATCACCGCAACGGTGCTGGGCCTCGCAGCCGAGATCGAGCGCGAATTTATCTCGGCGCGGACCACCGAGGCCTTGGCGCGGCGGAAGGCGGCGGGACTGCCGCTCGGGAGGCCGAAGGGGAGGACCAGCGACGAGCGCAAGCTTGATAAGCGCAAGGACGAGATCAAGGACCTGCTCGTCAAGGGCGTGCACAAGACCTCGATCGCGAGGATCGTGGGCTGTTCGCCAAACACCCTTTATCAGTGGATGGAGGCCAACAACATGAGCCGATATATCAAGCGCAGGACAACCAAGGGAGGCAAGAAAACATGACGATTCCGGACCTTAAAAATGTAGCGATTCCGCCGGCGCTCGCCGCGTTGCTTTTCTTCTCGATTCCGATCAGCGTAACTGCGGCGGAAGAGAACCCTCCTCCTGACCCGAGAACTGACCCAGACAACTACTGCTACCAGCAGGAGGCATGGGACGGCATCGAAAGACTGCGCCAAGAGGCGCCGAGCGATCCGCTCGTGATCCGCATGTACGCGATGCGGAAAGGCTTGTGTATGTTGATCGAGGAAGGGAAGATTACCCGCGAGCAGGGAGTCGAAATCTTCGAGCTTGAACGGAGCCGCGCCATTATCGAGCGCCAGCAGGACGAGACCAGAACCAAGAGGAAGGTTAGCGCCTGATAGAGGCAAACGATGAACTCTCGGGAGAATGAGCGTAACTTTTCCGAACGGAGAATTTTCTACAACCCCCTTTGTAAGACATTGAATATGAGGGTGTTTTAGACGCGAGCTGTTTGAAACGAGACCTGATTAAGAAGGGATTAAGACTGCCCCCAGTTATAAGCAACCGCAAGGGCAAATTCTGTTTGAAACGAGACCTGATTAAGAAGGGATTAAGACGGGGCTGTAGACCTCGAGTTCGGCTTCTGGATTGGTTTGAAACGAGACCTGATTAAGAAGGGATTAAGACCAATCCGAATTTTTATCTGCCATTATCTGCCCCGTTTGAAACGAGACCTGATTAAGAAGGGATTAAGACCTTATTCTTTGCCAAAGTTGACTTCCCATTTGTTTGAAACGAGACCTGATTAAGAAGGGATTAAGACATTTCTTTTTTAGCCATTTTTTTACCTACCTTAGCGTTTGAAACGAGACCTGATTAAGAAGGGATTAAGACCGCAGGCCTAAATCAGTTTCGTAGTATGAGCCCATGTTTGAAACGAGACCTGATTAAGAAGGGATTAAGACTGCCGCAGACAGGAGGCTCTGACGGGTATACATGTTTGAAACGAGACCTGATTAAGAAGGGATTAAGACATTGGGTGAGGAGTCAGGTTGATAATCTTCATGGGTTTGAAACGAGACCTGATTAAGAAGGGATTAAGACGGACCAAAGGAAATTGTTTTTGAAGTTGTTCGATCGTTTGAAACGAGACCTGATTAAGAAGGGATTAAGACCTTTTCGATCATTAGCCAGTGAGTAGTCCGGCGAGTTTGAAACGAGACCTGATTAAGAAGGGATTAAGACGATATTCTCCTATCGGTTCTTGCTTGCTTGATTGGTTTGAAACGAGACCTGATTAAGAAGGGATTAAGACTGCGTATTGCAACAACAATTCCTGGGCGCTTTTGGGTTTGAAACGAGACCTGATTAAGAAGGGATTAAGACCTGGTCCTGAGCCATTCCGAACCACCGAGTCGTGTTTGAAACGAGACCTGATTAAGAAGGGATTAAGACGTGAGTGTTTTCCTCACACGTCGAGTACTCGATGACGTTTGAAACGAGACCTGATTAAGAAGGGATTAAGACGCCTGAACCTTTTCAAAGGCAGTGGTCGGCTCGCGTTTGAACTGAGACCTGATGAAGAAGAGACGAAGACGGCTCAAATTGAGTCGAGAAAACGGAAGTGGAAATCCGATGTGATCCTTGGTAAAAAAGACAAAAGTGTTGATAACCACGGCCATTTGACGCGTTACATCCCCCGCCTCGCTTGCTTCCAGAGGAAGCCGCGCTCGGCGTTCCCCCCTTTCCGCCCCCCCAAACGGAATCCCTTTCGCTCAACAAAACCGCCCCCTCACGCACGCGCTGCATCCCGACAGGCGCTCGCCGAGCCGCTACGTCGCGCTTATGGGCATGCTTAGGGCATGCCCGCGCTCCTCGCAGCTCGCGCGCCAGCCGGAGCACGCTATGCTTCCGGGGCGGCTTTCACACGCGAAACCCGTAAAGTCCATCTCCCACCCGCAAGGGACCGCGCCGGCATCCCTGCCGTCACGTCCCTTGCCGCCGTCCCTGGCTCCCAGCCCGGTCAGAAGTCGGGTATCGGTACCGAAGGCGCGCGGCTCTGCTCTCGAGCTTCGCAAGCTCGCGACGCCGCGCCCTTCGCGCTCACCCCACGGTAGATCCGACAACGGATTGGCAGTATCCATGCTCCCGCCTGTCCGGCTTGGACTGACGATCCGAGCGCCGAAGCGAGACCCGGCGTCGCTTTCCCTGCGCTTCGCCATCCATCCAAGGTGCTCGCCCAGCTCCGCTCGGCTCCGGGTTGACTGCGCGACTGGCTGACGCCAGACGCGAGAACTCGCCTCCGCTTCGCCTCCAGTCGCTGCGCGCGGCCCCTCCGCATGGCTCCGGGTCGCCGTGCTCGCGCCCTCCGGCTTCGCTGCGGCTCGGACAAAGGCGTGGGGAGTACCCCACGAGAAAAACCGGAAAAGAGAGAAAACGCCCGGTTTGTAGCCGGGGACTGCGCGCGGCCGCAAGGGTTCGCTTCGCCAGGCGCGCCGCTCAAGGTTCGCTGCAACCAGTCGCTAGTCTCTCCGTAGCCAGTCCACCAACCTCCCACCGTCGCAGTACGGCGCGCCTGCCCTTGCGGCCGTGCTCGCCCCGGTCTGTTCTGAAGGCGTTTTCTCTCTTTTTTCCGGTTTTTCTCTCTTTTGGGGTGTCCCGCCGGGGTTGGCGGGGCGGTTTTGGTTCTCGGTTTTGGGGGTGTGTCATGGCTCGTTCCGGTTTCGTTTCCGTTCCCGCCGTCCGGCGCTCGGCGCCTGTCGTGGCTCGTCGCTGCGGCCGGCTTGTGTGGGCGGTGCGGGTGTTCTCGGCTTCGTCCTGTTTCTCGGCGGCGCCCGCCTGCCTTTTCGTTCCGGTCCGGTCTCCGGCCGCGGCCGGGCTGTTCGCGGCCTTGGTGGCGTCGCGGCTCGGGTGGCGCGCCGTGGCCCGTCCTGGTTCCGCCGGTTCGCCGGTCTTCTCGGCTGTCGGCCTGCCCGTGCCGGTCTGCGCGGTCAAGGTGTGCTTGCCTCCCGGCGTGTCGGTGGCCGTGGCCCGCGGCTTGCTCCGGCCGCTGGCTTGCCTGGCTGGGGTGTTCGGCCGTGGCTAGTCCTCGCGCCGTCGTATCGGTGGCGGGTTCGCGCTCGCTGCCGCCGGAGGCCTCCGCTTTGGTCGCGGCCGTGTGCCGGTCGCTGATGGCGTCGGGGCGTTCGCTCGCGGTGGGCTGCTGTGTTGGCGTCGATGCCGCCGTCCTTGGCTGCGCCGTGGCTCCGTCGGGGCGCGGCGTCCCTGCCGCGCGGGTTTCGTGCCTGTGCGCCTTCGGCCCCGGCGGCGCGGGCGCCGGCCCGGCTTCGGCGGTTTCCGCCGTGGAGGCCTTCGCGGCCGCCGGCGGTTCGGTGGCGTGGTGGGCCGGCGGCCCATCGTCCGTGCCTCTGTCCGCCCGCCTTGTCGCGCGCACTCGGGCGGTGGTGGCGCAGGCCTCGGCGGGGTGCGTGGTGTTCTTCGCTTCGCCTGTCTCGCGCGGTTCCCTGCTGGCCGCCAGTTGCGCGGTTTCGCGCGGCCTGCCGGTGTTCGCCTTCCCGGTCGGGTTCGCCGGCCGGTTGCTCCCGCCCTTGGGGGCGGGGGCGTGGGTTCCGATTTCTGGCTCCGGCGTGTGGGCCGGGGCTTTCCGGTGGGTTTCCGGTCAAGCGGGTATTTTCTGAGTATCTAATGGTTTAATGGAAGTGTTTGAGCGCAGTATAAGGAGGGTATTTATTATCGAATTTAAACGTGTTTTTTTGTTGCCCAGAGTGATAACTTTAGTTATCATTATACCGTGCTCTTTTGCTGGTAGGCTCGGCACGTAAAAGGGAGAAACCAGCAGCCGCGACGGGCTTTTGCGGGTTCCTGGAGTCGCTATCCAGGAACAAAAGAAGCCCTATTTTGAAATAGATAAATAGGAGTATTTGTTATGTCTATAAATCTCGGTTTTCATCGTGTAAAAGATGTCACCATCGGAGAGGAGATGGTATTCAAAACGGATATTCAGTTCTCGGCGCGCGTGGTAAATATAACGTTTAAAGATGGAACGGAATACCAGTTTTATATTTATGGAGACGTAGCCGGAATACCGGTTACCGTGTATGAACGGGAAAGCGAGAGGACCGCGGCATGAGCGGATTGTTCGGCGATCTGGCCCGCGCTTTAGGACCCGCCTACGGCGATCCGGTTGTAGCTGATTTGGCCGGTTACATGGCTCGCGAGGAGCGGGAAACAGCAAAGGCCGCTTTCTTCGAAAGCCATACGTGGACGCAGCTCATCGGCAAGGCCCAAATGGATGTCGACGAGATCATTGACAACCTCATGTCGGGGTATGCCGAAGCCGCGCAAGGATTGGTCAGGCTCGCCATGGAGAAAGCGTGGAAAAGCCAGATGGAAGAAAACGAGAGGGACTTATACGAAAGCCGCACCGGCGGCTAAAGGGTGAGAGTTCGGGAGGCGGCACCCCTCGAACTCTCGGGTTTCAACGTTCGAAAACGCTGCCGTTGCAGGGCGGCACCCCTGCAACGGTGGTTCCCAGTGGCACACTAGGAGCAGTCAGAGTATGGCAGCAAGAGAAAGAAAACAACCCGCCCCTGTTTCTTCGGAGCCGGTACAAGCCGGCATCCCGGCCGCGGCCCAGGAATCCAGGAACGTGGTCGCGCTGCACGGCGCCCCGGCATCCCCGCTGGACTTGCCTACGGAAGTCTTCCGCGCGGGACTCGACCGTCGCAAGGCGAACCGCGCCGCGCTTATGGAGTGGATACGCTCGGCGCTCGTCGAAGGCACCGACTACGGCCGCATCCACACGGCGAGCAAGCAAAAGTGCCAGCTCGCGGCCCACGGCCGCGCGCATGAGTGCGCCGACCCGCGGCACTGGAGCAAGCCGAGCCTCTGGAAGCCGGGGGCGGAGAAGATTTGCGGCATGCTTGGCGTTTCCGTGACGTTCCCCACTCTCCATGACTACGAGCAAGCCGCGCTCCGGGGCGTGGACCTCAAGCACGTCATTATCCGGTGCGAGATCCGGGACGCATCCGGGCGAGTGGTGGCCGACGGCGTAGGCGCCCGCGGCATTGCCCAGGACTGCGGCGATTTGAACAAGGCGCTCAAGATGGCCGAGAAGTCGGCGCATATCGATGCGACCTTGCGCATGGCTGGCTTAAGCGAAGTGTTCACGCAGGATCTGGAGGACATGAAGCCGGAACAGACGGAACCGCCGGCCGATCGGACGGCAAGGCCGACCATCAGCGCCGCCGATCACCGGCGCCTGGAGGCTACGATCCGGGATTACGGCCTGGACCGGGAGCGGGTCAAGGAATGGGTCAGAAAGGCGTGCAAGGTGGATCACTTCCCCGATCTTTCGCCGGCCCAGTTCGAAAAGCTCTTGGTCAAGCTCAGGCAGTGGGCCGACGAGGAGGCGCAGCGCCTGGCCTACGAAAACGCCCAGATAGCCGACGCCGAAACCGACAAGTGCCCGTTCTGATCGCGACCGGAGCGGCCGGGCCGTTCCGGCCGCTACGAAGGAGGGATGCCATGAAGCTCTACGAAATCGAAAGAAAATATCTCGAGGCCCTGGACGTCTTCACCGATCCGGATGCCGACATTCCGCCGGAAACCGTGGCCGACACCTTGGAAGCGATCGAGGGCGAATTCGAGCGGAAGGCCGTGAATGTCGCCGCGTTCGCCCGCCAGATGGAAGCCGAGGCGGAGGCGATCAAGCAAGCGGAAGAGAAAATGGCCAAGCGCCGGAAGGCATTGGAAAACCGCGCCCGCTGGCTGCGGGACTACTTAAAAACCGGGATGGAGGTGATGGGCATGAAGAAAATCCCTTCGCCCTGGTTCGTGCTCTCGGTCCAGAAGAACCCGCCCGCCGTGGACATATTCGACGAGGCGGCGGTCCCGGACGAGTTCAAGGAAACCGAAATCCTTGTCAGGATCGACAAGGCGGCGATCAAGGAAGCGATCAATGCCGGCCGGGAAGTTCCCGGTGCCCGGATGGTCAATGGCACGCGGCTTTCGATTCGGTAGCCGGAGCGGGAGGGCGGTGCCCTCCCGCCCAGGTTCCCGGAAACCCAGTCTGATGCGCGCCTTAAGGTTTTGCTTTCGTCCGTTGCGGCCTGATAACTACAATTATCGGAGTGCTACTCACAACGGTTATGAAGAATGGGCATCGGACAAATTATTAAAGCAAAGCGTGAAGCGCGAGGCTGGTCTCAGCGAGATTTGGCCAGGTACACGCAAGGCAAGGTCACGCAGGCGGCGATATCAAAGATCGAGTCGGGGCAGGATTCTTCCGTCAGAATGGAGACATTGCGCCTCATCGCGCGCGCCCTGAATTGCGCCTCCGTCGACCTACTGCCCGAAGAGGACAAGCGGATTGCCGCCTCAAGGAAACAGCCATGACAGAGAGATATTTCACAAAAGGGGAAGCCGAGGCCTTACAAGGGGTTCGGATACGGACGACGGTCCAATTTTCCGGCGTGCCGAGGGGAACGGCCGGGACTGTCGCGAAAGCCGACCAGTCAAGCCGCGACGGGTACACGGTGGCGATCCAGTGGGATCTGCCCGGGCGCGACAGGCCGCTGGTGGACTGGTTCGGCAAGGCCGAATTCGAGCGGTATTTGGAAAGGCTTTGACCTATACGGAAAACCCATCGAAAAACGCCGCCCTGGAAGCCACGAAAATCGGGATTTCCGGGGCGCGGCTTTAGCTATACGGTAAACAAACGTTTTTCGTATACATCAATAAAGATCTTAGCTCCACAAAAATATCTATAGTTTATTTTTAAATCTCAAGAATAAATAATAATCTCGCGCCAATTTTAAGGAGATCAGCATGCCAAGAAGAATTAATGACGTCGCGGATGATTTGGTCAAGTTGTATGGAGAGCGGTTCGGTGGAAAACTCCGCGGCCGTTACAAAATTTCGAAGGACAATCTGGCATATCTAGCCACGCGCTCTAATTTGCAAGTCGAAGGCTTTCTCGAGCCATTAAGAGAAGAAATGTTCGATCGCGGCTTTACATTTAATAGATCCGACGACTCGCAGAAAAGAACTTATTTCGTCGTCATCAAGAATGACATTTTCGAGAACTACCGCGAGGTTCCGATACGGTTGGTCCGTCAGTATCTACAGGCTTCTGAAGAAGAAGCAGAAGACTAATCTACATGAATACCACACTGCGCCGAGCCGCGCTCTACCTTCGCGTATCGACCGATGGCCAAACCACCGAGAGCCAACGCCTGGAATTGACTGCTGTCGCGGAGCGGGCCGGCTGGCTGATCGTCGAGGTTTACGAGGACGCCGGCATATCCGGCGCCAAGGGCCGGGACAAACGCCCGGCGTTCGACAAGCTTTGCAAGGATGCGGCCCGCCGCCGCTTTGATATTGTCGCCGCCTGGTCGGTTGATCGGCTGGGCCGAAGCCTCCAGCACCTGATCCACTTCCTGGACGACATCCACGGTTACGGGATCGACCTTTATCTGCATCAGCAGGGGATCGATACCACCACGCCGGCCGGAAAGGCCATGTTTCAGATGCTCGGGGTTTTCTCGGAGTTCGAGCGGGCCATGATCCGGGAGCGCGTGAACGCAGGCCTCGCCCGCGCCCGGGCGAACGGCAAGCGCCTCGGCCGGCCGCAGATCGGGCTGGAGATCGAGGAGGCCGTCCGCGCATCGTTGCGGGCGGGCGTCGGCGTGCTCAAGACCGCCAGGACGCACGGCGTGGGTACGTCGGTCGTGCAGCGGATCAAGGCGACTATGTCAGGCTGACCGTTTTTAATCGCCGGCGCTGGTCGGTGGTAGCCAGACGTTACGCTACAAGGACCGAAAGACGCACATTGATGTCCCGCTCCCAGCCAATGTATCCGCGGACGATGACTGTCCCGTCGTCATGAGGCACGATATTATGGACCTCCGCGCTGGCGGCGCCCTGAAAAGGTTTCCACTCACCGCCGAACACACCGATCTCGGAAATCGATACAAGCACTATGCTCTTGGAATTGACAACGCGTCCCAGCTCCAATCGCCTCTCGAACCCATGATGGTCGGCAAACTGAAACCAGGTTAAGTCCACAATGCGAGGTTCACCGGCGTCGCGAGCCACAGGCTTCAGTGGCGGCTCCACTGACCTTGATATGTCCTCCGGGGATAGGAGTTCTCTCTGAGTTGAATTTGTTGGATCGCTCATTTGCCTCTCCTTCTGCAAATGTCCGTATACCAAGAAGTTTTTTGAACACTAATTTTGACTAGGACTAGCAAGCGCGGTTCAAGTAATAAGTAGAAAAAAACAAATTGGCATACGACAACGATTCCTTTTTGAACCGCAAGACTGCAGCTCTCATTTCCAGAGGATATAGACCAGTTCAAGCTTAGAAAGCCGTATTTTTTTGTATTATATTGTAATATTATACAACATACTATTACAATTCGAGGGTAAATAGATGGCCACGACGAAAGAACAGGTATGGGCGGCGGCCGACGAGCTGGCCGCCGAGGGCAAGAACCCCACGTTGGCGAACGTGCGCGAACGCCTGGGCGGGGGCAGCTACACGGACATCAGCGCGGCCATGCAAGTCTGGCGCGCGAACCGGCAGGCGGCGGCCGCGCCGATCCGGGAGCCCGCGCCGGCGGCGATCACCGAGAAGCTGGGCGAGCTCGCCGGCGAGATATGGGCCGCGGCCCTGGAACTGGCCAACGCCAGGTTGAGCGCGGAACGGGAAGCCCTCGAACAAGCCCGGCACGAAGCGGAGCAGACCCGGCAGGAAGCGGCGGACTTGGCCGACCAGATCGCCGCCGAGCTCGACCAGGCCCGCGCCACCCTCCGGCAGCAGGCCGAGCAGCTCGCCGCTGGCGCCGCTGAGATCGAGCGGCTGCGGGGGGAACTCGCCGCCAATGCCGAGGCCTTGAACGCGGCCACTCACCGCGCCGACATCGCCGAGGCCTCGCGCGCCGAGTTACAGGCAAGGGTCGAGCAGCTGACCGGCCTGCTGCGGGAGGAACAGGCCGCGCGCCAGGAAGCGGAAGCCGACGCCTACGCGGTGCGCGCGGACGTGGCCCGCCTGACCGCCGAGCTCGCCGCCAGCGAGCGCCGCGCGTCCGATGCCGAGGCCCGCGCCTCGAAGGCCGAGCAGGAGACCGGCCAGGCCAGACGGGAAGCCGAGTCGGCCAGGTTTGCCGAGCAGGCCGCGCAAGCCCGACTCGAAAGCGCCGCGCGGGAGATCGAGCAATTGCGTAGGGATCGGGCCGAGGCGGAAGAACGGGCCAGGAAGTCGGAAGAAGAGGCGGCGGAGTTGCGCGGCCGGTTGGCGGCCGTCGTGCCTTCGGACCAGCCGCGGGGAGAGCAGCCGCCAGTCAGACGCGCCAGGAAGCCGAAGGACAAGGGCGAGGATGAGCGGTAAAAGCATGGAACACCATATGCAATATCACATCAAAAGTGATATTGTCAGAGTATGCGAGTAGTGCTCGACACCAATGTTCTCATCGCTGGATTACGGTCCAAATCAGGCCCGTCCAGGATCTGGCTAAAAGCCGCGTTGAAGCGGGAGGTGCAAACGATCGCTTCGGTGCCGCTGTTTCTAGAATACGAGGCGGTACTCAAACGCCCGGAGCATCTGCTGGCGACGGGATTGCTCAAGACCGAGCTGGTCGACGAGTTTCTGGCCGGTTTCGCCGGCGTGGTGACCCCCGTCGAAGTGTCCTACCTGTGGCGTCCGCAGTTGACCGATCCCGCCGATGAGATGGTTCTGGAAGCAGCGGTCAATGGCCGGGCGGATTGGATCGTGACCTACAACGTCCGGGATTTCGCCGTGGCGACTAGGCGCTTCAAAATCAATGTCGGCGGTCCTGGCGCCGTATGGTCCCGATTGTCGGAGGAACTTAACGATGCGCAAAAGTAATTTCCCTTTGAGGCTGTTGCCCTCGCTGGCCGAGGAATTGAAACGGGTCTCGGCGGAAGAAGGGGTTTCCGTGAACACCTACATCAACGTGGCGATCGCCGAGAAGCTGGCCGTGCGGCAGACCGCGGCGGAATTCTTCGCCGAGCGCGAGAAGGGCGGAAGCCCTAGCCGGGCGCTGGAAATTCTGGAAATGGCCGGCCGCGAGGACGAACCCGAGCCGGAAGGCAGCGATGAGTTGTTGGAGGCTTAACGGGGCATCTTCGTGTGCGGCCGCTACACCCTTTCAGCCCGGCGCCTTGAGCGTGCCGAGAGAGCGCTTCACAGCCTGTTCCCGGAACTCGATCCCCGCTACAACATCGCGCCTTCCCAAGACGTCCCGATCATCCGGGAATCGCCCGAAGGCAAGTACGAGCTGGCCATGGCGCGCTGGGGGCTGATTCCGCGCTGGGCCAAGGAGCCGAAGACCGGCTATTCCATGATCAACGCCCGCGCCGAGACGGTGGCGGAAAAGCCCGCGTTCCGCGACGCCTTCCGCCGCCGGCGCTGCCTGATTCCGGCGGACGGATTCTACGAATGGAAGCAGGCGGGGACCGCCAAGCAGCCGTTCCATATCCGGCTGAAGGATGGAGGCGACTTCGCCTTCGCGGGCCTGTGGGAGCGCTGGCGGGGCGAAGGCCAGGAGATCGAGTCGTGCTCGATCATCGTGACCGACGCGAACGACCTATTGCGCCCGATCCACGACCGCATGCCCGTCATTCTCGATCCGGCCGATTACGCGGCCTGGCTGGATCCGGAAAACCGGAACGCGGAAGCGCTGGCCCAACTGCTCAAGCCCTACCCTGCGGGCCAAATGGAAGCGGTGCCAGTGAGCCGGCGGGTGAACAGCCCGAAAGTCGACGAGGCCTCTCTGCTCGATCCGGTGGAAGCTGTCTGAGCAGGGGAAAAAGATTCGGTTTAGGGGTATAGCACCTACGCTTTCCGAACCGAAAGCGGGCCTTCTTTCCAGACCGGCGGCAATAGGGGTATAGCACCTACGCTTTTCCCCGCAAGCCGCGTCCCGCCTGGGATTTGGCCACCGCGCCAGGTTCCGTCGCGCATTGCTCCGATAATGGGCGCACAGAAAAATTTCAAAAATTTTCCGGCCTTGATCGATAGGGGTATAGCACCTACGCTGGGCGCTTCATGAAGTATGTAAGTAGTTGATTGAAAATAGCATGAAAGAGCTTGTGCGTGCCTTGCGAAGCTCCGGCCGCACCGCAAGCGTAGCTGCTATACCCTCATTGACGCAGAGTTTTCATCTCACGAGAATCACCCAAACCGGACGGGACTTCGAGAGTGG